>NZ_JACVWA010000013.1:0-33237 GCF_020658275.1 Clostridioides sp. ES-S-0190-01
AAGAAATAAACAAGTTGATATAGTAATAAATACACCTACTAAAGGTAATGACTCAACAAGAGACGGATTTAAAATGAGAAGAACAGCTATTGAATTTTCTACTGAAATAATGACATCTTTAGATACATTAAAAGCCTTAGTAGAGGTTAAGAAAAAGCATATAAATAAAGATAAATTAAAAGTTTATAATATAGCAGAATAAAAAACAAACTGATATTTAGATTAATTAAAGGCGTTAGTTCCTAGGAGCTTTCGCCTTTAATTAATACTCGATAATTATTTTCTTATGTGAACTAAAATAAATATCAATCTTGATACTATCAGTCTTTTCTTTAATCATTAGATAGAGGATAAGAGTGGTAGTCATGAATTTCTTCATGTATAAGATTTTCATATTTATCATAATAGTATTTAATTGTAACAACTATTTTATCTCCTTTAGATACATTTCTATAGAGTTTTTTATTTTTAATAGAGTAGACCTCATCTTTATATATGGCATTAACTATAAAAATTTCTGACTCATAATCAAATGTACCCATTACTGGATTATAGTGTTTTGAATCTTCTTTATAGCAGAAGCTTTCAACAGTCATTATATAAGTTCCAAATGAAATCCATTTGGTACCTTTAAATAAATTTACTTTCTCATTAATATATGAAACGCCTGGCGTATCAAGAATTTTTTCTAATAATATTTTTTTCTCCATATACAAAAACTCCTTTCATAGTACCTATTAATATCGTAGTACTTACTCGTATAAATAAAACAAAACTATATTTATTAATGTGACTACATAACATAGTCATTTTCTATTTCTTTCTTTAATCTATTAATTATAATGCTTAAAATTATCAATATAACTACTACAATTATCAAAGCTATAATCAACCAAGGTGGAACTATGTGACCAAAACCTCTATTGGCTGTAAATGCAGCAGCTGCAACAAGCCATCCAAATAAATTTAAAAATAAGAGCCTTGAATTTGATAATCTTCGCAATAAAACTTTTTTAGGTTCTATTTTTTGTTTAAACATTGAGCGTAATTCTACTGACATCTCACCATCACCATCAAATCTTTCAATTGCCTTATTTTGTGCTTCATCTATTTTATATCCATTTTCAATAAATTCATTTGCAGATGTTGTTAGATGTTCTCTTAGCTCTTCTTTTAAATCTTGAATTTCTTTGTTATTTTCACTCTTATATAGTGTTTCTAAATACTCTTCTATTATTTTCATAAATCTAATCCCCCTTCTTTAGAAACTTGTTCATAATATCTTGTATAAAGTACCACTCTTGAATTTTTACTTCTAAGTTGTCCTTTCCATCATCTGTTATATTGTAATACTTTCTCCTGCTTCCTACGCCTTGGTCATTTCCCCAATAAGATTTTATCAAGCCCTTAGATTCTAATCTTTTAAGAGACACATAGAGTGTACTTTCTTTTAATTCAAATGTAGTTTCATCTCTAACTACTTTTGCTATTTCATATCCATATGAATCTCCTTTGCTTAGTATTGATAATATTAAAGTATCAATATGACCTTTAAGCACTTCTTTGTTTAAGTCCATAAATTCACCTACTTTATTTTATCATATACCTCGTAATATAAGGTATATAGATATATAATAAAACATTTCATATTATTTTCCAAGTCTAAACTATAAAATTTTAATTATTATTTAAAAAGGGCATTCCATTTATGATTTAAAAATCATTTGGAAACGCCCTTTTTATAATACCTGATTATACTAGACATCTTAAATCAATTTCTCTCTTTTTAACCTGTATCTGAATTTCGGTTAGAAGTTCATCTTCATTGTTTGTAGATAGAGGGTCTATTATAGGTATCTCATATATATAATTTTCAATAGGTATCCTTTTATAATCAACATAATCAACTAACTTTTTAAAAGCAGTATAATTTTCTCTGTAAGAGCCTTTATATGTCATACAAATAAAATCACCAGCTGAAATTTCAGATATATATTTTTGAGACTTAGCATCAAATAAATCTCTTTCAACATTTACAAAGCTATTTTCATAGATGACTTTATCTTCCTTTAAGAATTTATCTATAGATACAAGACCACTTACTCCACCATAAAACACAGAGATATTATCTTCTAGTATATTTGCTATTTGTCTTCTGGAAAGCTCCATAGTTTCTTCATTACTTAAACCTTCTTCATATTCTATGGATAAAATACTTCTTCTTGGAATATGTTTTCTTACTATTTTACCTACTTCATCTACTCTCATACCTTTTTCCATTGTTTCTTTTTTTGTACTTAATACTTTTTTTATAAGTTCTAATTCTTTAATTTTTTCATCTACGATATTAATCTTATTGGTTAATAATTTTAGAATTTCTTCATTGTTTTCATCTAATTTTTCTTTGATTTCTTTTAATGGCATACCTAGATACTTTAAGTATTTTATAATATCCAATTGTGAAAATTGGTCAATTGAGTAATATCTGTAATTGCTTTCTTGGTCAACATGAACAGGTTTAAATAAATCTATTTGGTCATAGTATCTTAGCGTTTGTATGCTTATTTTGTGAAGTTTTGACATTTCGCCTATTGAAAACTTTTTACTCATATAATCACCTCATTTGAGATTTAGAATATATTCCATGGATATTTATCAGGTGGAGTACATATAAATTCCATTTTTTCTTTTGTTGTTGGATGGCAAATTTCTATTTTATTAGACCAAAGAGAAATCTGTTGTCCAATTTTATTTACTTCTTGGCCATATCTTTGGTCTCCATATAATGGGTGTTTTCTAGTTGCAAATTGAACTCTTATCTGATGAGAACGACCAGTTTTTAAGTTTACTTGAACTAAGCTTAGATTTTCTTTAAAACCCAAAACTTTGTAACTAAGTTCAGCTTCTTTAGCATCCTTATGGTTTTTTTTCACAACACTCACCATATTTGTTTTTTTATTTTTATATAAAAAATCTTTTAATATGTCTGAATCGGATTTCATTTTACCATGAACAACTGCCATATAGGTTTTTTTGAATGTCTTATTTCTTACTTGTTCAGACAATCTTGAGGCAGCTTTTGATGTTTTGGCAAAAACCATGACTCCACCCACTGGTCTATCCAGTCTATGTACCAAACCAATATATACATTTCCAGGTTTATTGTACTTTGTTTTGATATAGTCTTTTAAAAGATTTACCATGTCCTTATCATTGGTATCATCTCCTTGAGATAATACATTTACAGGTTTATCTACAACTAATAAATGGTTATCTTCATATATGACTTTTATCATTATTTTTTCTCCCATCTTCCAAATATACCACAAGGAAGTATTTTACCATCCCTAGAAGCTGGTATTCCTAATTCTCCACCATAGATTTCGCCATTGTTTGCCTTTTTACCTATTGTTGTAGACAGTACATTTTCTAGAACTATTGGAGAAAATCCTGTTGTATAAGAATTAATTAGAAAGAATAAAGGATTATCAGATAAAACACCCATACATAAATCCACAAAGCTATATAATTTTTCTTCTATTTGCCATACTTCTCCTTTAGGTCCTCTCCCATAAGAAGGAGGGTCCATTATTATTGCATCATATTTCTTACCTCTTCTTATTTCCCTTTCAACAAACTTTACAACATCATCTACTATAAATCTTACTGTTTGATTTTTAAGTCCTGATAACTCTATATTTTCTTTTGCCCAGTTGACCATACCTTTTGCAGCATCAACATGACATACTTCTGCACCAGCGGATGCACATGCTACTGTAGCTCCTCCTGTATATGCAAAAAGATTTAATACTTTTATAGGTCTGTCAGCTTTTTTGATTTTATCCATCATCCAGTCCCAATTGGCTGCTTGTTCTGGGAATAATCCAGTATGTTTAAATCCAGTTGGTTTAATGTGAAATTTTAAGTTTTTGTAATTTATAGTCCATTGTTCTGGATATCTTTTTTTGTGTTCCCACTGACCTCCACCTTTATTACTTCTATGATAATGTCCGTGAGGGTTTTTCCATAGAGCCCATTCAGACTCCATTGGCCATACAACCTGTGGGTCTGGTCTTCTAAGTACATACTTACCCCAACGCTCTAATTTTTCTCCATTTCCCATATCTATAAGTTCATAATCTTTCCATTTATCTGCTAATAATAACATATCTTTCCTCCTATAAAATAACTCTCAATCCTATGTATTATACCACAAAATCAGTCATTTTTTGCTGTTTTAGATACTTTCTATTCTTTACATTTATTGTTAACATTATTACTCTTTTAAACATATTATATAGTATCTGATTTTTTTAATAAGAGGAGGAGAGTTTTAATGGAAAATTATCAAGCTACAAATACTTGTACATATAACATATTATATGTGCAGTTTAATGAAGATTTTGGCAGAAGCAAATACTTTTCATATGATGTAAAATATCCTATTCTGTACAATATTAGAAATCAATCCACCTATGTAAATCCGCCTATTTTAAACAACATAAATTCTGCTGTAAAGATGACTGTAAATAATTTTAAGCTTGGGTTGCAAGAAGAAGAACAAGAATATAATAATGCAGCTTCTCAAAATTCACTTCCAAAACAAAGTTACTGGGTTTCTACTAATTATGCAGTTACTTTCAGTAAAAACTATGTACTAAGTATGATATTAAATCTTATGGGATTTGCTAGTAGTTCTGGACCTAAGTACAATACATTAAATAATTACAATATAGACTTAACAAATGGAAAAGAACTTTTACTAGGTGATATTTTTAGAGATGGAGTTGACTATATAAACATAATAACTGATTATATAAAAGCTGAAATTAATGAAAACAGAGAAATGTATTACTCTAATGTAGAGTTAGTTATACCTGAAGATCAGGCATTTTATATTACAGATGATGGGATTGTTATCTATTTTGGTGTAGATGAGATAGCACCTGAAAGCTTTGGAATCCCTAAATTCAAGATAAGATTTTCTGATTTTGGAAATTTTATAAATCAACGTTTCTATTGTATCTCTCCAGACATATATGTTCAATCAAGAGGAAGAACTAAGCATTTTATGGTATAAAAATATAGATAATTCTGAGCCCTATTTTAGTATATCAAGATTTATGCTGGAGTAGGGTTAAGATTTATCTATCTTAAAAACATAATTTAAACAGTACTATTTGTATATGTTAGTTATATAGACTCAGACCTACTGATAAACATTTATATAGTACAATTAATTTGTATTAAAAGTTTTAACTTTTGACTCAACAAGAAGATTATATTATTATATATATTTAAGTTGTTATTTTTTTTTATACATTTGCTGATAAGCAGAATTTTTATTGATTACTTCTACCTTTAAATTGGGATTACTTACTACTTCATACAAAAAAAGTTTTCCTAATTTTAACCTGATGTTCATCTCCAACCTGTTCCATTCATAGCCTTTGAACAATTCTTTTAATAAAAAAACTTCTCCGCAATGGATGTTTTTTAACTCATCTATTGCATCATTTAACAGACTATTCATATTATTTCCTCCAATTTGTATAATTTCATTAACTTCATTATATTGTTAATTTTTGACATAGTCAAACAAATTATAAAGGAATTATAATGGTGTCAAAAGTTAACAGTATTGACACCAAAAATTCGTTTTAGTAAAATGTATAAAGACAAGTAGATACAGATATCTACAAATTCCTGCATTAAATATTTACGTTAGGAAGTGATTATTATTATATATGGATATTGCCGTGTCAGTACAAAGAACCAGACAGATAACAATAGTTTGTATCAACAACAGCAAGAGATATTAAGCAAGTATAACAATGCTAAAATAATAAAAGAAACTTATACAGGGACTACCACAAATAGACCTAAATTTGAAAAAATTATATCTTCTTTAAAGAAGGGAGATTTACTTGTTGCGACTAAACTTGATAGGCTAGCTAGAAGTACATCAGATGGGATACAACTGATAGAGGGTTTATTTGCTAAAGAAGTTAGTGTCCATATTTTAAATATAGGTCTCCTAGAAAATACTTCAATGGGGAAATTCTTTTTAACTACATTACTTGCAGTTGCAGAACTTGAAAGAAATATGATAATAGAACGAACTCAGTTGGGAAAAGAATTTGCTAGAAAGAAAAAAGATTTTAAGGATGGTAGACCAAAGAAATATAGTAATCAGCAGATACAATACGCATTGGGATTATTAAATTCTAAGCCTTATAGAGAGGTTGTGAAGATGACTGGTATCTCTAAAAGCACACTTATTCGTGCGAAGAAATCAATTTAATGAGATTTTACTTATAAAAAATTAGAGGTATAAATAAATTGGATTATTTGAATATATTTATGCCTCTAATTAATTTTATTTACAGATGTTAAATTATAGTAATGTATAATTACTATAGACTTTTGATGAGAAAATGACAATAAAAGAATTTATACAGAGAACAAAAAATTGATGCTTTATGTATTGAATCAAATTTAATATAAAAAGAGATATGTCTTAAAACAAGCTTATTTTAAGACATATCTCTTTTTATGTTAAATTTTTTAAACATTGTAAAAAAAATATCAAAAACATATTGACTCTATAGTTACTATAGAGTTTATAATTAAAACTATAAAAAAGCAAAATAAGTGTCAGATTTTTAGAAATTATAACAAATATAAAAGTATACTTAAAAAGTTTGTATTAATTAAAGCTGAATTGGTGAAATTTGGCAGGGAAAACGTTGTATAAATAGGTCAAAATAGGAGGAATTAAAATGAGTAATAATATTAATCAAGATTTGGAGACAAAAATAATACATTGGGGACATAGTGCAGACCCAACAACAGGTGCATTAGCTACTCCAATATATCAAACAGCAACATTTGCTGCAAAGACAGTAGAGCATTTTGAAGAGTTATGTATGACATGGGGGTATGTATATACAAGAGAGTGTAATCCGACACTTACAGAGCTAGAGGCTAAATTAGCTATGCTTGAAAATGCAGAAAGTGCTATTTCTAGTACATCAGGTATGGGAGCAATAACATCTACTATATTAGCATTAGTAAAAAGTGGAGACCATATAGTTAGTTCTGATGGAATATTCTCACATACTAAATTATTTATGTCTGAGTTGTTAGCCAAATTTGGCGTTGAAGTTACATTTGTAGATGCAGTAAACCCACAAAATGTAAAAGATGCAATGAAATCAAATACTAAGATAGTTTATATAGAAAGTCCATTAAATCCATCATTAGATTTAGTAGATATAAAAACAATAGCAGAAATTGCTCACGAAAATAAGAGTTTAGCTATTGTTGACAGCACTTTTGGTACTCCAATTATACAAAGACCAATAGACTTAGGTGCAGACTTAGTAATACATAGTCTTACTAAGTTTATAAATGGACATGGAGATACTTTAGGGGGAGCAGTAGCAGGTTCAAAGGAATTAATAGATTTAGTTAGATGGCCAAGTTTATGTTGTTTTACAGGAGCATCTTTACCACCAATGAGTGCATGGATGATTTTAAGAGGTATGAAAACGTTAGACATGAGAATGAAAAAACACTGTGAAAATGGATTGGCAGTAGCAGAGTTTTTAGAGCAAGAAGAAAATGTAGAACTGGTAAAATATCCAGCACTAAAAACTCATCCTCAGTATGAACTTTGTAAAACTCAAATGAATGGTTTAGGTGGAGGAGTAGTTTCATTTAAACTTAAAGATGGAATAAATGGATTAACAAGAGACCAAGCTAGTAGAAAATTAATGAACTCTTTAGAACTTGCAACAATAGCAACAAGCTTAGGAGAAGAACATACATTAGTTCAAATGAATGGAGAAAATCTAATAAGAATAGCAGTAGGACTAGAGTCTGCAAATGATATAATAAATGACTTTAAACAAGCTATAGAAAAATTAAAATAAAGTTATATAAATAAAACTAGAAAATTAAAATCTTAAGGAGACAAAATCATGGAAAACAAAAGTAATGTTAAGAGATTTTTGGTAATATTCATATTGGCATTTGGGACAACAGCTATGTATAGTTTACCATATATGAAGTCATCATTTTATGATCCAATGCAACAAGCATTAGCATTGAGTCATACGCAAATAGGGAACTTATTGAGTTTATATGGATTAGTAGGAATGGTATCTTATTTTATAGGTGGATGGTTTGCTGATAGATTTTCAGTTAGAAAACTGATAACTTTTTCTTTAATTGCTTCAGGAGCATTAGGGTTTTACTTCTCAACATTTCCATCATACAACATGATTCTTTTAATATTTGTATTATGGGGATTTACAACAATATTAACATTCTTCTCAGCTTCTGTTAAGGTTGTTAGAATGCAAGGTAGTGAATCAGAGCAAGGAAGAATATTTGGATTTTATGAAGGTTTATCAGGGGTATCAGGTACATTAATTTCTTTTATAGGTCTTTACTTTTTTGGAAAATTTGCTGAAATAACTATTGGATTTAAATATGTAGTATGGTTATATTCTGCAGCATCTATAATATGTGGTATACTTTTATTCTTCTTAGTAGAAGAAAAGAAAGATACTGGAGCATCAGATGAAGGATTAAGCATTAAATCATTACTAAAAGTAGTTACAATGCCAAAAGCTTGGCTGATTGGTCTTATAATATTTTCAACTTACTTAGTATTTTCAAGTTTAACTTATTTAAGTCCATACTTATCAGAAGTTTATGTAATGCCAATGACTTTAGTTTCAGCTTTATCAATAATTAGAACTTATGTTATAAAAATGGGAGCATCTCCTATTGCAGGTGTTATAACAGATAAAGTTGGTTCATCTATAAGAGTAATGTTTGTAGGATTTATATTAATGACAATAAGTACAGCAGCTTACTTAGTAATCCCTAAGAGTGCAGCACTTATATGGATAGCTGTAATAAATATGATAATACTAAGTGTAATCTTATTTGGATTTAGAGGTATATACTTTGCATCTGTTTCAGAGTCTAATATATCTTTAGAAACTACAGGAGCAGTAGTTGGATTCGCTTCATTTATAGGATTTTCTCCAGATGCATTTTACTATACAGTTGCAGGTAACTGGTTAGATAAATATGGACAAACAGGATATACGTATATATTTATTCTATCTGTAGTGTGTGCAGTTATAGGTATATTTGCCACTTATGCTTTAAATAAAATAAATAAAAAAGAAAATAAAAACTTGAATAATAAAATCGCTTAAATACTTATAATTATTTATATAACTCTACCTATTTTTTTAAAATGGGTAGAGTTGTTCATGTTTAAAATAATAATAGTTTTAGTTTAGAGATTTCATGATTATAAAATAAATTTATAACATGTGGTATAAAGTAAGTTTAATTAAAAAATAACAGTAACTATTTAAATATTAAAATAGAAAATTAAGACAATAATAAGAATATGGAGAGTAGATATGTTAGCATTATGGGAAAATGGAATTATAATTATATTTGCATTTCTATTGTTAGGGATAGGCTATTATTTTTCTAGAAATGTAAAAGATATGGAAAGTTATTACCTAGGAAATCGAAGTTTACCATGGTCTTTGATAGTAGGTACTTTGGTTGCCTCTTGGTATGGTGGAGTTGGTACAGTTGGTAGTGTAGAGTATGCAGCTATATATGGGATATCTGCATGGGCAGTATGGTCAATAGCTGCACATATTGGAAGAATGCCTTTAGCATTGTGGGTTGGACCAAGAATTCATATAAGAACTAATATAACAGTTCCTGATTTATTAGAAAGTTTTTATGGAAAGCAAGTTGCTATAATTGGAGCAGTTTTAATGTTTATATATTGTGCACAACTTGGAGAAATAACAGCTATGGGAACTATAGGTAATGTAGCTTGGGGAATTGATAAACAGCTAATAGGGTTTATAATGGTAGTGGTAGTAGTTATATTGACAGTTCTTGGTGGTCTTATGGGAGTTGCCATTACAGATATGGTATTGTTTTTCTGCATGGTATTTGGTCTAACTATGGTTATGCCAGGTCAATTTGACCAAATAGGTGGTTTTCAAGGTCTTACAGAAGCACTTAAAGATGCACCTCAGTTAATGCATCCTACAAAAGGTATGTCAGCAATGAAAGCATTGATGTTAATAGTATATTCATTTGGAGCTTATTCAGACCCAACGTTTTACCAAAGATTTTCAGCAGCAGATTCTCCAAAAGTTGGGAGAAGAGCTTTATTGACTTGTTTTTCTCTATGGATATGTTTTGACATGGTATTAACTATGACAGGTCTTATAGTTAGAGCCACTTATCCAGAAATGGCTCCAGCAGCTGGGTATATAACTTTAGTTTTAAATACATTGCCAGAAGGTATAAGAGTTATATTTATAATCGGAATTTTAGGTTCAATAATATCAACACTAGATAGTTATTATCTAGCAGCAGGAGCTACCTTAGCAAATGATATATATGGAAGAATTACTAAAAAAGAATTATCTCAAAAGCAATTAGTTAAATTTACTAGAATAGGTGTATGTTTAGCAGCAGTTATGGGACTTAGTGTGGCGTTTAGATTTGAAAATGTATATGATGCATGTATATTTGTAGGAAGTATTTGGATGGGTTCAGCATTTGTACCTATAGTAGGAGGTCTTCTTGGTAATGGAAGAAGAACATCTATGGGTGGTATTTTGGGAATGATTGTAGGCGGAGTAACTTTTGGTTATTTTAAAATGTTTCCAGTTCAAAGTTTTGAATTAGAACCTCTTGTTATAGCCATCCCTCTTTCATTTATTGCATGGACAATAGGAAATAGAATAGGTAAAAATTTAAATACACAAAATAATCTATAAAAAGGGAGTAGTTATTATGTCTAAATTGGTATCTAAAGTAAAAAAAGATTTGGAAATAAAATGGCTTGGTATAGATGGTTTTTTAGTACTATTATACTTTTTAATAACAGGATTTATATTTTATGGTATAGTAACTAGAAATGATATTATAGTTGGAAAGATAATCCCATATGGAGTCATGATAGCAGTAGTTATGATATTTTTTGATTATCTATATAGAGTATTTAAAATGACAGGAAAAAAAGATGAAAGGGAATGATTTTATGGATATAAGAGCATTGCCTATAAAAATTACAAAAGATGAAGCTATAGATATAGCAAAAAGTGGAAATAATTCATTACTAAGTAGACTGATATTAAAAAATAAAGAAGTTCATGAAGTTAGACTTCATTATATAGAGTTTAAAGTCGTTACACTTAAAATTCATCAAAATAAATCTATTTTCATGAAAAAAAAACAAGCTGGTAATACAAATGAATTAAATATTTTAGTAAATGGTTCTACGGGTGCTGGCAGTATAGTACAAGAACTACCAGTGTCTGAAATTGTAAAAAATGTAGATAATGACATCATACAATATAGTGATAAGGATGAAAGGAGAGTAAAATCAAAGGCAAATAAAATGGCTATAAGATTAAGTCACAGGTTTATGGGGGGTATACCAGAGATAGAGATAGTTAAAATTAAAAGTATCTTTAGACCATACTGGGTAGTATTCTTTGGAAAAGTGGAATTAAATACAAGAGTAAGTTACTTGCCAATTGAAGCAGATGGTTTTGTTATAGGAATGTAGGATATTTTATATAAATATATTTTACACTTATTGTATAATACATATTGAGAGAAGATATAATAGCTAGTTATATACAAGTATCTTTTATACTAGATAACCCAATTTATGATAAGTGAGTTTAAGGTGTATAGGTTATAATTATGGAGGAAATTAATTCTTATGATAAACTATAAATATACAGGGTTTTATATAGAAAAGCCAGTAGGAAATAATGTATTTTCATATGAAGAGAGAAAAAATAAGAGTATATATGTTCCAAAACTAATAAGTGGAACATTGGATGATGTGAAATTAGGAAACAAAGTCGTATTTAATGAAATTGATGAAAATAAAGAGATAAAAGCAACAGGATTGGAAAATATGGTCGAATATGTCCTGGGAAATAAAAGAATATATGTTTTTGATAATCATAACCATGCATTTTATTTTTGGATAAAATCTATGATGGCAAATGAATTCACAAGAGGATGTAAATTAGTACATGTAGATCAACATAAGGATACTAGAGAGCCTAAAAACTACAATGTAGATATAAATAATCTGGAGGACGTATTTAGGTATACAAATGAGGTTTTAAATGTAGGAAGTTTTATAAAACCAGCATTAAAACATAATATATTTTCAGAATTAATAATAATAGATAGCTCATATGGCTTTGATTTAGATATAGAACCAGAGTTTGTTCTTGACATAGATTTAGATATATTTTCAGAGGATATGGACTATATACCATTTGATTTTAAACTAGAAAAGATAAAAAATCTAATTAAAAAGGCTAAAGTTGTAACAATTGCTACAAGTCCTTACTTTATAAACCAAGAGTATGCTATAAAAGTATTAAAAGAATTGTTTAATTATGATATAATGTAAGAGTTAACTTTAAATAGAATATGGTATAATCAAAAAGAAGAAACTTCCAATCTAACTAAAAGATTTTATACTATAAAAAAACTAAAAAAATATAGATATACTTAGGAGGAAAAAAGTATGAGTTTATATACTGAATGGAGAAATTTAAGTGATAACCACGAAAGTCAAGAAACAGAGGTAAAATTCTGGGAAGAATATTTAAAAGTTGAAGCTGGAATATACAATGAAATATTAAATAGTAAAATGGATGTTGTTGAAGGTAAAGTAAGTGAATTAGCTGAGAAATTTGGAACTACTAATGAATTTTTCATGGGATTCATAGATGGAATAAGTGAAAGTTTAAAAGAAGATATAGTTTTAGAAGATGTAGAAGCTGATAAAGAAGTTTCTATAAAAATAGATTGGGAAAAATTATATAACAATATGGTAACTGTCGAGGCTCATTGGCTATATAATTTACAAGGTTGGGAAGAAATATTACCAGCAGACCAAAGAAAAGAAATAATAAAAGCATACAAAAAATCTAAAACAGTAGTTAAAGAAGCAAAAATAGGAAGAAATGATTCATGCCCATGTGGAAGTGGTAAAAAATATAAGAAATGTTGTGGAAAGTAAGGTAATCTTATGTTTATTTTAAGATTTGCAGATGATGATGACAATTTATCAGTTAAAGATTTTACATCTTTAACTGATTTAAAAAAATATATTAGTGAAAATAGTATAGATAAAACATGGCATCAAATTGAAGAAGTTAAGAAAGTAATACCTAACCTAAAAGAGGAATAAAATTAAGTAACATTAAAAAGAATATTAAAAAATAGTTGTCAATAGTTGTCTATAAGGACAACTATTTCTATTTTTAGATATAAATATAAAATATACAGGGGGTATAAATATGAAATTTATTGATTTGCATTGTGATACTATAGCAAAATTAATGGAGAATGTAGAAACAAGTGAACTTAAAACTAACAAATATTCTGTTGATATAGACAGGCTGAAAAAAGGGGATTCATTGGCTCAAACATTTGCTCTTTTTGTTGATACTGAAGAAGTAAAACATCCTTTTGATTACTGTATGAGTATGGCAGATAAATTTCATAAAGAAATGAAAAAAAATAGTGATGTAATAGCTCTAGCTACTAACTATGAAGAAATTATGAAAAATCAATCAGAGAATAAGCTTACAGCACTTTTATCTATAGAGGAAGGAGCAGTGCTTGAAGGTAGAATAGAAAACTTAAAGAAGTTTTATGATTTAGGCGTTAGAATGATGACAATAAGTTGGAATCATGTGAATGAGTTAAGCTTTCCTCATAATAATATAGAGTATAGAGAAAAAGGTCTTACAGATTTTGGTAGAGAAGTTGTACATAAGATGAATGAGCTAGGTATGCTAGTTGATGTTTCTCATATTTCAGATGGTGGATTTTATGAAATTGCAAAAATATCCTCTAAACCAATAATAGCTACACATTCAAATTCAAGAGCAATGATGAATCATACTAGAAACCTAACTGATGATATGATTAAAGTGTTGGCTAATAAAGGTGGGGTTACAGGAATTAACTTCTTCCACTTATTTTTAGGCGATAAAAGCGAAAGTAAGCTTGAAGATATGGTTAAACATATAAAACATATTGTAAATGTTGGAGGAATTGATGTTGTAGCTCTAGGCTCAGATTTCGATGGAATAGATTCAAAAGTTGAGATTGAGGATATATCTCAAATGGGTAAATTATACGAGCCTCTAAAAAAAGAAGGATTTAGTGAAGATGAAATAGAAAAAATATACTATAAAAACGCTTTAAGAGTAATAAAAGAAGTGTTATAAGAAATGTTTTTTTGACATTAGGAAACAAAGTTTTATATCGAACATAGTATAAACTAAGATAAAAATTTATTGGAGGTTTAACTATGAAGGTAGGAGACATTGTAGCTAGAAAGTCACATAACAAAGATATTGTATTTAAAATAGTCTCTTTTGGTGTAGATGAAAATAATGAAAAAATAGCTATACTAAAAGGAATTGCATTTAGAGTAATAGCAGATGCTTATATTGATGACCTTGAATTAGTAAAAGCACCTGATATAAAAGATATATTAATAGATAAAAATGTAGAAAATTTATTATATAAGTCAGTAAGAAAGGCTAAAGAGAGACAGAAAAAGATGACAAGGGCAGTTCCAAAACTTCAATTAAATTCTAACACATATGGAATGCCTGGAAAAGTATTACAAATAGATGGAGATAAAGAGTATTTAAAAATTTGTTTGGATGTATATGCTCAACTTGGAATACCTGCAGTAGGAGTAGCAGTTTCAGAGCAAAACCAGCATAAAGAAGTAAGAGCATTACTAGAAAAATATAATCCGGATATACTAGTAATTACAGGACATGATGCAATGACAGTAAAAAGAGGGGATATAGAAGATATGAATAACTATAGAAACTCTTTAAATTTTATGAAAACAGTTAGAGAAGCACGTAAATGGCAACCAAATTTGGATAATCTTGTAATATTTGCAGGAGCATGTCAGTCAAATTATGAAAAAATAATAAATGCAGGAGCGAATTATGCAAGTTCCCCTGGTAGAATAATGATACATGCTTTAGACCCTGTTTTTGTAGTAGAAAAAATTGCATGTTCAAGAATTGATGTAGTAGTACCTATTGATGAGGTTATAGAGCAGACTATCACAGGTGTTAAGGGTATTGGTGGCTCTGAAACAAGAGGGAAATTTAGATGGGCAATGCCAAAAACAATATTGCACTAACAAAAATTAACATAATTATACTGTATATATTCAAAAATAGTATTGACATTTTTGCAAAAAATATATAAAATAATTAGTTTAAACGTTTGACAAAAATGTTTATATGTGATATTATGTAAACATATAAACGTTAAAGAAGGTGATATTGTGGCTACTGTTCAAACTCTAGATAAGATAAGAGTAAGCTTAGAAAGACATATAGGAAAGAAAATATTGTTGAAAGCTAATAAAGGAAGAAAGCAGATTATTACAAAAGAGGGTATACTAGAAAAAGTTTATCCAAGCGTGTTTGTTATAAAATTAGATGATGAAAGTAATGGATATCCTAGGGTATCTTATAGTTACTCAGATTTATTAACATCTAATGTAAAGTTGCAAGTTTTTAGAGATCAAGATAAATTACAAATAAGTTAAAATTATACCTATTAAAAATAGGTGTAATTTTTTTTTTGTTCCTTAAATATAAATATAGTGTGATATTTTTATAATACTTAAGGAGGTAAACTATGGAATTAATTAAAGATGTAATTAAAATTGACAATAGAATAGACTTTGGGAAATTTCAAACATTTATTGAGGCGGAAGCAGTAGTGCCAGACAAGAAGCTAGATGTATATGAGATTGTAAAGACTGAGGGTTACATATCACTTAAAAAAATTGAGATAGCAGATGGAAAGATACTTTGTAGAGGAAGTTTTAATTACAACGTAATTTACATCGCAGACGATAAAAATACTGTTTCTAATGTAGATGGAAAAGTAGATATAAACGAAGTAATAGAAAAAGATAATGTTATGCAAGATATGGAATACATGTTATTTTCAGAGGTAGAGCATATGGACTGCACTATAATGAATGAGAGAAAGATTAAAGTAGGAGCTCTTATGAATATAAGAGGAAGTTTATTTGAAAAACAGAGATTAGATATTGTAAAGGATGTAGCGCAAGTAGAAGGCATACAAAAGCATAGAAAGGAAATCTGTTTTCAAGATATAGTGGGAATAGAAAAAGCAGAAAGTTCTATAAGAGACACTATAACTATAAATACAGAAGAAATTCAATCTATAATAAGCTTAAATCCTTGTGTTAAAGTAAAAGAAAGTAGAGTAACTGATAATAAGGTTATTATTGGTGGAGTATTAGAAATAAATCCATTGGCTTGTACATATGAGGGTGAACTTGTAGAGTTAGATAGAGTGGGTATAGAGTTCACTCAGTTTGTAGAAGTTCCTGGAGTGAGTGATGGTATGACAGAGGAAGTATTATTGTCCATGTCAGACTTTAATCATATTTTTAAACAAAATAGTGAAAGTAATACAGGTCTATTAGAAATAGATTGTATGGCTTGTTGCAAGGTAAAAGTTACAGATGAAGTAACAAGAGAGGTATTACAAGATGCATACTCTCCTCAAAAGATAATAAAATTTGACCATAAACCTATTCAATTAAATAAGACTTTAAGAAATAGTGAAGAAACATTTATGGTTAGAGAAGGAATAAGAAATGATAATGATGATATACAAATAAAAGATATTGTAAGCGTTTGTCCAACTATGTCTATAGAAAATAGCTACATTGAAGGAAATAAAAGTATTATACAAGGGATTATAAAAGTTGAAATTTTATTTATTCCAGTTGAAGGGCTAAAATTAGTTTATAAAATTAGTGAAGAAATTCCATTTGAACATGATATAGAGATGGATAACTTAACTGATACAGCATCAGTATTTAATACGGCATGTATTGATAAAATTGAGGTTGATTTGAATAGAGACCAAATAGATTTGGTTATAAAAATCAAAAGATTTACTGAAGCATTAGATAAAAAGGCAGAAAGCTTTATTGTTAAAGGTGAAGATCAAGGTGTGTATGATTTATCTAAAGCCCCAAGTATAATTGTATATATATGTAAAGAAGGAGATACTTTCTGGAATATTGCAAAAAAATACAATACAACAGAAAATGAAATTGCAGAACTCAATGATATAAAACTTGACGAAGCAATTAAGCCTGGCAAGTGTCTTATTTTAGAAAAAAAAGTCGTATTAGTAGATTAATATTAAAAAATTTAAAGTAATTAAGTATAATAGGGTATTATAATACCCTATTATTTTATTTTTTGTAGTATAATATTATTGTTAGTGATGCATTATTCTTTAAACAAGGAGGATAGAATGGATTTTATAAAACTAAAGAGCAGGGCAAAAATAAATTTATCCATTGATGTCTTAGGAAAAAGGCAAGACGGTTATCATTTTGTTGAAATGATAATGCAAACGATAGATTTATACGATATAGTAAAAATAAAGGGATTAGATAAAGATGAAATAGAGATAAAAAGCACTAGTTTAGATATCCCTTTAGATGAAGATAATATTGTTTATAAAGCTGCCAAAATACTTAAGAATAGATTTAATATAAAAAAAGGCGTAGAAGTATTCATAGAAAAAAATATTCCTGTAGCAGCAGGTATGGCTGGAGGAAGTTCCAATGCCGCCGCAGTATTAGTAGGATTAAATGAATTATGGAAACTTGAGTTATCTGAAGATGAATTAAAAGACATCGGATTTAACTTGGGAGCAGATGTTCCATTTTGTATATCAGGAAGGCCTGCTTTAGCTCAAGGTGTTGGAGAAAAACTAACAGATATTAAAGGTTTACCATGTGATATAAGTATTTTAATATGTAAACCAGAATTATTTGTTTCTACAAAAGAAGTTTATCAAGGGTTAGATTTGAATAATATTAAAAAAAGACCTAATAATAAATATTTGATGGAGTGTTTAAATTCAGAAGACATAAAAGCTGTATCAGAAAATATGGTAAATGTTCTTGAAAATGTTACTATAAGTAAATATGAAGAGATAAATAATATAAAGCAAGTTATGATGAAAAATAATGCTTTAGGTTCTATGATGAGTGGAAGTGGTCCTACAGTTTTTGGATTATTTGAAAGTAAAGAAGATGCTCTAATTGGAAAAAAAGAATTATTAAAAAAATATAAACAGGTATATGTTGTTAACAGCAGTCAAAAAGGGGTTGAAATTTGTGGAGAATTTAACTAAACTGAACTTGGATAATTACAAGCCATTAAGAGATGTAGTCTTCGAAAATTTAAGAGAGGCAATCTTAGAAGGGAAATTAAAGCCTGGTCAAAGGCTGATGGAAGTACAACTAGCAGAACAATTAGGAGTAAGTAGAACTCCAGTAAGAGAGGCAATAAGAAAGCTTGAATTAGAAGGTTTAGTTGTTATGTTGCCTAGAAAAGGTGCATATGTAGCAAATATGTCATTAAAGGATCTTCTAGATGTATTAGAGGTAAGAGCAAGCTTAGAAGGTCTAGCAGCGTCTCTTGCTGCTGAAAGAATTGGTGATGATGATATAAAAAAACTTAAGGATATATCAGAAGCGTTAAAAAAAAGCATTTTGGAATCAGATTTAGATGCACTATTGAAACAAGATGTAGAATTTCATGAATGTATATTTAAAGCAACAAACAATAAAAAGTTAATCCAATTGATAAACTCCTTATGGGAACAAGTGTATAGGTTTAGAGTTACTTATATGTCTGATTACGACTCATCGCTTAATATTGTTGAAGAACATAGATTTTTACTTGATGCCATAATAAAAGGTGATAGTGAGTTGTCTAAGAAATATGCTACAGAGCATATAGAAAAAGCAGAACAATTTATGATAGATAAGGCTATGATGAATAAAGACTTATAAAATTTAAAAAACTACTTTGAAATGTTTATAAACATTTCAAAGTAGTTTTTTTATTGATATTGAAAATATTATGAATAAATTAAATTTAAATGGACATAATTGATGATATAAATTTATCTTGAGGGGGATTTTTCAATGAGAAAAATTAAAGTTAGGTTGGGAATATTAATATTAAGTCTTATATCAGTCATATCAATAATGACGATAGTAATAAATGGTGAAGTAAAAAAAATTGATAATATATCAAAAGACTATAAAGATAAATTAATAAGATTTCATGTCATAGCAAATAGTAATACAGATGAAGATCAAGAACTTAAATTAAAAGTTAGGGATGAAGTAGTAAAATATTTACAACCAAAACTACAAAACTCAAAAAGTATAGAGGAAAGTGAAGCTATTATAAAAAAAGAATATAGTACTCTGGAAGAAATAAGTAAAAATATTATTCTTGAAAATGGATATAATTACAGTGTAAAGGTAGGTATACAATATAGTAACTTTCCTACAAAACAATATTCTAATATAGTTCTTCCAGCAGGTGAATATAAAGCATTAAAAATTATAATTGGAAAAGGTGAAGGAAAAAACTGGTGGTGTGTTATGTTTCCTCCATTATGTTTTGTTGATGAGTCTAATGGAGTTATAGACAAATCTACAGATGATAAGTTAAAAGAAGTTTTAACTGACAAGGAATATAAGCTAATAAAACAAGACACACCAAAGAAAACAAGCAGAGTAAAAATCAAGTTTAAAGTAATTGAAGTAGTAAAGGATTTAGAAGAAAAATTTTAAAAAAATAAAATTATAAGGAGTGGTTTTAATCATGGACAGGTGGAGTAAACTGATAGCTATATTACTAGCTTTAACCTATATATTTATGCCTATTAAAGAGGTATATGCAGATGAGCCAACAGAGACAGCTAAGAAAGTAAACAAACAAGAAAAAAATGTAGCAAAAAAGGAAGTAATAAATTTATCTGATAATGATTTAATGTTACTGTCTAAATTGGTTGCAGGTGAAGCTAGAGGAGAAAGCTATGAGGGACAGGTTGCTGTAGCAGCTGTAGTAATAAACAGAGTATTGGACCCTAGATTTCCAGATTCAATAGAGGAAGTTATATATCAGAAGAATGCTTTCTCAGTTGTGCTTGATGGTTCAATAAACAAGACACCAACAGATTCAGCATGTAAAGCAGCTAAAGAAGCTCTTTATGGAACTGACCCAACAAATAAAGCAGTATATTTCTGGAACCCAGAAATAGCCACTTGCAAATGGATAAATAGACTAAATCCATATCTGAGAATAGGGAATCATGTGTTTGCAAAATAAATTTAAATTTTTGAGTACTGAGAGGAGTTGTCTTTTTCTAGAAATTATTTTCTAATTTGAGATAGCTCCTTTATTTTTTGTTTAAAATAAACTATAATAATCATTTAGGTAATAATATATTAACTGTGAATATAAAAATAAATTTTAGCGATAAATAAGATGTTGTTAAACACAAAAATGTAAAGTAGGTGTTGTATAAAAATGAGCAATAGACCAATAGGAGTTTTTGATTCGGGATTAGGCGGATTGACGGTTTTGAAAGAAATAATGAAGATATTACCAAATGAGGATATAATATATTTTGGAGATACTGCTAGAATACCATATGGTTCGAGATCTAAGGAGACTATAATTAAATATACTTTTCAAGCTATAAATTTTCTAAAAACTAAGGATGTAAAAGCTATAGTTATAGCTTGTAATACTGCTACTGCGAGAAGTTTAAAAGAGGCTCAAGAAAAATATGATATACCAATAATAGGAGTTATAGAAGCCGGTGCTAGGACAGCTGTAAGTTCCACTAAAAACAAGACTGTAGGTATAATTGGAACAGAAGGAACTATAAGTTCAAAGGCATATAATTTAGAAATATCTAAAATAGATAAAAATATAGAAATTGTTAATAAAGCATGTCCTTTATTTGTACCAATTGTTGAAGAAGGATGGGCTAACACAGAAGTAGCTAAGTTAACAGCAAAGATATATCTACAAGAATTAAAAGATAAGAATATAGACTCTTTGGTATTAGGATGTACTCATTATCCTATTTTAAAGAGAACAATAGGTGAAGAGGTTGGAGAACACATAAAATTGGTTAATCCAGCTAAAGAGACAGCTAAAGATTTAAAAAAGATTTTAGAAGAAAGAAACATTATAAATAGCAAAGAAGCTCATGGAATTTATCAATATTATGTATCAGACATACATGAAAAATTTTCAGATATAGCGAAAGAATTTTTAAAGAAAAAAATTGATAAAATTCAAAAAGTGGAGATACAAAAATATTAGTTTATATGAAGAAGTCTATGGAGGAAAAATCGTTGAGTGTAAAAATAAGCATAAATACTAGACAATATGATGAAAAAGGTAATATGGACACCATAGAGATGACTACTTTTGGTAAAATTTTTTATAAAAATGAAGGAATATATGTTATTTACAAGGAAAAAGAAGACAATATAGAAATAACTAATACTATAAAAATACTTAAAAATGAAGTTAGTATTAAAAAGTTTGGTTCTATTAATTCAACTATGATGTTTAAATGTGGAGAAAGCAGTACTACAAAATATGTAACCCCACAAGGTACCTTATTAATTGATATTGACACAAGAGAATTGGATATAAATATACAAGAAGGGGAACACATAAAATTGAAAATAGACTATAATATAAAGATACAAGATTTATTTTTAGGTAGAAACAAAATAGATATATACATAGATATTAAATAATAACTATAGCTATTTTCCAGAAATTTTATAAAGGTAGTGAAAAAACTACCTTTTATTTAATTTATTTGGTATTATTATATTTATATTAAACTTTAATTTCTTAAAATTGATACAAGGGTTTAGCGTTTTTTTATAGAAAGTATACTTAAAAGTGAATAAAACTAAGTGTAAGAGGGATAAATATGATATTTGATAAGGTACTAAGTACTATAAATAAACATAATTTAATACAAAAAGGCGATAAAATAGTTTTGGGTCTTTCTGGAGGACCTGATTCAGTTTGTTTATTGCATGTACTAAATAGATTAAAAAAAGATTTTAATATAGAAATATATGCAGCACATTTAAATCATCAAATAAGAGGAATAGAAGCTCAAAAAGATGCATTATATGTATCTAAGCTTTGTGAGGATATGGGAATTGTATTCTTTGTAAAGTCTATTAATGTACCAAAATATTGTGAAAATGAGGGGTTATCATTAGAAGAAGGAGCAAGGAAGCTAAGATATGAAATGTTTTATGAAATTAAGGATAAGATTAAAGCTAACAAAATAGCTATAGGCCATAATCTCAATGACCAAGCTGAGACTGTCATGATGCGTATTATGAGAGGAACAGGTCTTAAAGGGTTAAAAGGAATTGATTATATTAGAGATAACTGTATAATTAGACCAATCTTGGATGTAGAGAGAATAGATATAGAGGAATATTGTAAGGCTTATAATTTAAATCCTAGAATAGATAAAACAAATTTAGAAAACATATACACTAGAAATAAAATAAGGTTAGACCTTTTACCATATATGAAGGATAATTTTAATTCAAATGTAATAGAATCTATAGTGAGGATGAGCAATAGCTTAAAAAGTGACAACGATTATATTGAGAAAGAGGCAGAAGCTAAATTTAGAGAAGTTTCAAATATAAAAGAAAAGAGCTTTGTAGAGATAAATTTAGAAGATTTTATTTGCTTACATGATGCTATCAAAGTTAGGGTTCTTAGAAATTCTATAAAACATATACTAGGAGATACTAATTTTGTTGATCAAAAACATATAGAGGACATAATGTCTTTAGAAAGTGATTCAAAAGTAAATAAAATGATAACTCTTCCGAGAAATATATTTGTTTATAGAAAAAAAGACAGTATAATATTAACCAATGAGGAAATTGTTAGTGAGGAAATTGAATTTTATTACAATATACCTAGTAATGGGTTTATAAAAATAAAAGAATTAAAACAAATTATTGAGACCCAAGTAATGAGTATAGATAGGTATAAGAGTATGAAATTAGACAATTCATCTAAAGGGTTTGATTTTAATAAGGTAAAAGGGGGTATAGTAATAAGGAGCAGAAGGCAAGGTGATAAGATAAAACTTGCTATGGGAAGTAAAAAAGTGAAGGATTTATTCATAGATTTAAAAATCCCAAGAGAAGAAAGATGTAAAATTCCTATAATCACAGATAGTGAAGGAATAATATGTGTTGGAGATTATAAAATCAGTGAGAATTATAAAATTGATGAAAGCACAAAAGAAGTATTAAAAATTAATTTTAACAAATTATAGGGCAAAGCAATGTATGAAAGGAGGGCTTCTATATTGAATAAGTTGCTAAAAGGGGCAGGTTTTTATCTACTTGTTTTTATAATTATAGTAGGTATAGTTCAATTCTCAGGTAAGCCTACAGAAAAAATAAAAGATTTAAAATTTTCCCAAGTATATAGGGAATTAACAGATGAGAATATATCAAGATTGTACTTTGTAAATCAAACTTCTGTAGAAGGTACTATAAAAGATACAAATACAAAGTTTAAATCATATGTTCCAACAGAAATAATGGGAGATAAACTTGCAGATGAAGTGTTAGATCAAGCTAAGGCTGGAAAATTAACATTTGGTGGTGAAGCTAAACCATCTACACCTTGGTTTGTTGAGATGCTACCTACATTACTGTTAATATTCTTTATGGTAATTCTTTGGTTTGTATTTATGAATCAGTCTCAAGGTGGAGGCGGAAAGGTTATGAGCTTTGGTAAGTCAAAGGCTAAGGTTCATAAGGATGATGAAAAAACTAGAGTTACGTTTAAAGATGTAGCTGGATTGGATGAAGAAAAAGAAGATTTACAAGAAGTAGTAGACTTCTTGAAGAATCCTAAGAAATATATTGAATTAGGGGCAAGGATACCAAAAGGAATGCTTATGGTAGGACCTCCTGGAACTGGTAAAACATATCTATCAAGAGCAGTTGCTGGAGAAGCAGGAGTGCCATTTTTCAGTATAAGTGGTTCTGATTTCGTTGAGATGTTTGTTGGGGTTGGGGCTTCAAGAGTAAGAGATTTATTTGAGCAAGCTAAAAAAAGCGCTCCAGCTATAATATTTATAGATGAAATCGATGCAGTTGGTAGAAAGAGAGGAGCAGGTCTTGGTGGAGGTCATGATGAAAGAGAACAAACTCTTAATCAACTTCTAGTTGAGATGGATGGATTTGGAGTAAACCAAGGTATAATAATCATGGCAGCAACAAATAGACCAGATATACTTGACCCAGCTTTACTTAGACCAGGAAGATTTGACAGACAAGTAGTTGTTGGTACACCAGATGTAAAAGGTAGAGAAGCTATATTTAAAGTTCACTCAAGAAATAAACCGCTAAATGATGATGTTAAAATGGATGTATTAGCTAGAAGAACACCAGGATTTACTCCTGCTGATATAGAAAACTTAATGAATGAAGCTGCAATACTAACAGCTAGAAAAAGAGAAAAGAAAATTAAGATGGAAACTATAGAAGAAGCTATAACAAAGGTTATAGCAGGTGTAGCTAAGAAATCGAGAGTAATAAGTGAAAAAGAAAGAAGACTTACAGCATATCATGAAGGCGGGCATGCAGTTTGTGCTCATATACTTGAGGAAGTAAGTCCTGTTCATCAAGTTACAATAGTACCAAGAGGAAGAGCAGGAGGATTTACAATGCAGCTTCCTGTTGAAGATAAGTTCTATGCTACTAAAAATGAGATGAAAGAGAACATAGTAGTTTTACTTGGAGGTAGAGTAGCAGAAGAGTTAGTGCTAAAAGATGTGTCTACAGGAGCATCAAATGACTTAGAAAGAGTTACAGCTACTGCAAGAAGTATGGTAACAAAATATGGAATGAGTTCTAAACTTGGTCCAATGTCATTTGACAGTGATGATGAAGTATTTTTAGGTAATAGTTTTTCAAGTAAGAGAAACTATTCTGAAGAGGTTGCTTTTGAGATAGACCAAGAAACAAAACGTATAGTTGATGGTGCATATGATAAGACAAGAAGTATATTACAAGAAAACATGGATAGACTGGAGTATGTAGCACAAGCCTTACTTATCTATGAAACTTTAGATGCAGATCAATTTATAAAAGCATTTAATAAAGAATTACCATTAAATGATATTGAAAATGCAATTACAGAGGAAAATTCTCCTAAAGAAAATGAAGAGCAATTAACTATAAATCTAGAAAAAGATAGAGAAGAAAGAAACAATGTTGTTGATATAAATAAAAATCAAGAAAATAAATCTGATGAAGATAAATAATTTTAAAATATTGATTATTTTAAGAGTATTATCTATTAAGGATTAAATATTAAGACTGAAAGTATAATGTTAAATTGATAAACAAAGTATATTTGCATATATCAATCTAATTAATACTTTCAGTTTTTTTTGTGATTTTAGCAAAGATTAGGCAAAATATTAAGCTATGGGAATTAATGGTATGGGTATATAAGTTTACTTATGATAATATATTAAAAAGGAATTTTAAAATTAGTAGTATTAAAAATATATTAATAATGTATAATTACTTATTAGAAGAAAAGAAGTCATGAAATCATATCATATTAGAGGTGAAGTATGCGAGAGAAGATAATAGAAATTATATTAAATAATAAATCTGAGTTTATTTCGGGTGAAGAGTTGTCAAAGCAATTAGGTGTGTCACGTGCAGCTATATGGAAACATATGAAAGCTCTAAAAGAAGAGGGATATAATATAGAATCTGTAAATAAGAAAGGTTATAGATTAACAGAAAATCCAACTGATTTATTAAGTCCACAGAATATCTACTATAAATTAAATACAGAGTTTATTGGTAAGAATATTGAGCATCTTGATACTATAGATTCAACTAATGAATACGCAAAAAGAGTGGCTGTGAATAGTATAGATGGAACTGTGATTTTAAGTGAACATCAAAATATGGGAAAAGGACGATTAGGAAGAACTTGGGATTCCAAACCCCATGAAGGGATTTGGATGAGTATTATTCTAAAACCAGATATGGAACCGTTTAAAGCACCATTTATAACTTTAATA
Organism: Clostridioides sp. ES-S-0190-01; assembly: GCF_020658275.1. Taxonomy (NCBI): domain Bacteria; kingdom Bacillati; phylum Bacillota; class Clostridia; order Peptostreptococcales; family Peptostreptococcaceae; genus Clostridioides; species Clostridioides sp. ES-S-0190-01. The sequence continues at coordinate 26,161 of NZ_JACVWA010000013.1, forward strand.
GCAGGAGCAAGTGTAACACAAGCTTTAAATAATCTAGGGGCAAAGACTTTGATAAAATGGCCAAATGATGTTATTTTAAATGGGAAAAAAATATGTGGTATACTAACAGAATTGTCTGCTGAGATTGAAAGAACAAATTATGTTGTTCTTGGTATTGGAATAAATGTTAAAATAATGGACTTTGATTCAGAAATAGCTGAGAAAGCTACCTCATTGTATAAAGAAGGATACAAATTGTCTAGAGTAGATATTGTCAGAAATGTATTGGCTGAATTTGAAAAGTTATATTTAGATTATATTGCAAATAACTCAAAAGAAGAAACTTTAAAAATATGTAGAGATTATTCTGCTATTATAGATAAGAATATATATGTACTAAAAGGAAATGATAAAGAATTAGTTAAATGCTTAGATATAAATGAAGATGGTAACTTAGTAGTTCAGGGTAGTGATGGAAGTGTAAAAGAAATTGTTTCAGGTGAAGTTTCTATAAGAGGAGAAAATGGATATGTATGATAATATTTTAGATATAGAAGGTTTAAAGGTTGGGCAAGTTGAGGATAGAATAGGGCTGACTGGATGTACAGTAGTGATTTGTGAAGAAGGTGCAGTTTGTGGTGTTGATGTAAGAGGGTCGGCTCCAGGAACCAGAGAAACCGATTTATTAGACCCTGTAAATATGGTTCAAAAAGTTCATGCTATAGTTTTAGCAGGAGGTTCTGCATATGGTCTTGAATCTACTTGTGGAGTAAGTAGATACTTAGAAGAAAGAGGAATTGGTTTTGATGTTGGAGTTGGAAAAGTTCCTATAGTTGTTGGAGCAGTTTTATTTGATTTAGGAGTAGGAGATTTTAAGTGTAGACCAGATATACAAATGGGTTATAAAGCTTGTGAGGCGGCAAATACAACTGTTTTAAATCAAGGTAATTATGGAGCAGGATGTGGAGCTACTGTTGGAAAGATAAGAGGGCAAGAATATGCTATGAAAGGTGGAATAGGAAGTTATTCTATAAAACTAGATAATGGCTTGATTGTATCTGCATTAATTGCTGTAAATGCTCTTGGAGATGTTTATGAGGATGGTAAGGTTATAGCAGGCGCCTTAAATGATAAAAAAACAGAAACAATTGATACATATAAATTGATGAAACAAGGTGCAAGTAAAGGTGGATTTAGTATAGATAATACTACAATTGGAGTTATAGCTACGAATGCTAAACTCACTAAAGCTGAATGTAAAAAAATATCTCAAATGGGTCATGATGGGTATGCAAAAGCTATTTTTCCTATCCATACACCTCATGATGGAGATACAATATTCACAATGTCAAAAGGTGAAATAGAAGCAGATATAACGTTATTAGGTTCATTGGCTGTAGAGGCTGTGGAAAAAAGTATAATAAATGCAGTAAAAAAAGCTGATAGTGTAGAAAATATAATAGCATATAAAGACATAGTAAAAAAATGAGAAATATGATGAAATTAGCATATTTTTCTTGTCAAATTGTTGACAATGACAACTCATCTTGATAAAATTATTCTTGTTAGAGCAGGCATCCTGAAAGTAGTAGCCTGACTCATAATGATAAGAAACAAGAGTAAGAAAAATCAAAAAATTAAGTAGTCCGGCATCGTTAGTGAGCTGGAACGGAGGTGTATTTTTTATGATGAACACAAGTGCATCAGTAAGAAAAGTAAATGTAAGAAAGATGACTATAATAGGGGTACTATCAGCTATTTCTATTATGCTATCTATGACTCCATTGGGATTTATTCCAGTTGGACCTACAAAAGCAACTATAATGCATATACCAGTTATTATTGGAGCTATTATGGAAGGACCAATAGTTGGGGCAGCAATAGGCTTTATATTTGGAGTATCAAGTCTTTTAAACGCTATAGTAAACCCAACAGTAACATCTTTTGTTTTTATAAATCCATTAGTTTCAATATTGCCAAGAGTTATGATAGGTATATTGGCTTATTATGTATATCAACTAATAATCAATGCTACAAGTAAGGTATACATATCTGGATTAATTACAGGAGCTGTAGGTTCTTTGTTAAATACAGCTGGTGTTTTAGGAATGATATATGTTTTATATGCTGACAAGTATCTTCAAGCAATGGGTCAAAATGGTTCAGCAGGAAAGGTTATAATGGCTCTTGCCGCAGCAAATGGAGTACCAGAAGCAATAGTAGGAGCTTTAGTAGTAGCTGCCGTTGCTGCTGTACTTAAGAAAAGCAAAAAATAGAAAGAAGGTTAATGACATATGCTTCTAGTATTTGATGTTGGAAATACTAATATGGTTTTAGGTATATATAAGGGTGACAAGTTAGTTAATTATTGGAGAATTAAAACAGATAAGGAAAAAACATCTGATGAATATGGAATTCTAATAAGTAGCTTATTTAAGTATGATGATGTGGATATAAATGCTATTGATGATGTAATAATATCATCTGTAGTTCCAAACGTTATGCATTCTCTTGAAAATTTTTGTATAAAATACTGTAAAAAGCATCCATTGATAGTAGGTCCAGGCATAAAAACAGGTCTAAATATAAAATATGATAATCCAAAACAAGTTGGAGCAGACAGGATAGTTAATGCTGTAGCAGGCATAGAAAAATATGGGGCACCAAGTATACTTGTAGATTTTGGAACAGCAACTACATTTTGTGCTATTTCTGAAAAAGGTGAATATCTAGGGGGTACAATAGCACCAGGAATAAAGATATCTAGTGAGGCATTATTCCAAAGTGCATCTAAATTGCCTAGAGTAGAATTAGCAAAACCAGGTATGACTATTTGTAAAAGTACTGTATCGGCTATGCAATCTGGCATAATTTATGGATATGTAGGTTTAGTTGATAAAATAATAAATATGATGAAAAAAGAATTAAATTGTGATGATGTTAAAGTTATAGCTACAGGTGGGCTAGCTAAACTAATTGCTTCAGAAACAAAAAGTATAGATTATGTAGATGGTTTTTTAACGCTAGAAGGATTAAGAATAATATATGAAAAAAACCAAGAATAATTAATACAGGGAATTGGATTATATATCCAGTTCCCTTTTTATGATAGTTTTTTAGTGTTATGTGGTATATTATAATGAGGAAATGCAGATTTAGAAATAAAATCACAAAAACAAAGGAAAAAATAGGAGAAAAACGATGAAAATAGGAAATTTAGAATTAAAAAATAAAGTTTTTCTGTCACCTATGGCAGGGGTAACAGACCTTCCATTTAGATTAATTTGTAAAGAACAAGAATGTGGACTTTTATATACAGAAATGATAAATGGTAAGGCACTTTGCTATGATGATGAAAATACTAAAAAAATGCTTAAGATAGAAAAAGAAGAACATCCTGTAGCTGTTCAGATATTTGGTTCTGAGCCAGATTTTATGGGAAGAGCAGCAGAAATAATGAACGAATATCCAAATGAAATCCTTGATATAAATATGGGATGTCCAGCTCCAAAAGTAGTTAAAAATGGGGATGGTTCAGCACTTATGAAAAATCCTAAACTTGCAGAGCAGGTATTAAAGGCAGTAGTGAAGAATTCAAAGAAACCAGTTACTTTAAAAATAAGAAAAGGATGGGATGATAATAGTATAAATGCTGTTGAGATAGCAAAGATAGCAGAAGCTTGTGGAATAAGTGCTTTAGCAATACATGGAAGAACGAGAGAGCAATATTATACAGGTAAAGCAGACTGGAATATAATTGCAGATATTAAGAAAAATTTAAATATACCTGTTATAGGAAATGGTGATGTATTTACAATAGAAGATTCAATAAATATGTTAGACAAAACGGGTTGTGATGCTATAATGATAGGTAGGGGTGCTCAGGGTAACCCATGGATATTTAAAAGAATAAACCATTATATGAATACAGGCGAGATTTTACCAGAGCCAACTCTTAACGAAAAGATAAGTACTGCCATTAAACATTTAAAGCTTGCAGTAGAAGAACATGGAGAGTATGTAGCTGTAAGGGAAATGAGAAAACACATCGCTTGGTATTTAAAAGGTCTTAGAAACTCTGCAAGATTAAGAGATGAAATTAATAAAATAGAAGACTATCAAGAAGTTGTGTCGAAATTGGAGTACTATATGGAAGACTCCTTGACATAAAAATAATAGTGACTTATAATATAGCGCATAAATTAAAAAAAGATTATAAAAATTTTAAAATATAATTAGGAAAATTCCTAAGAAATTTGTGAAGGAGTTGTATTTATAATGGAAGAGAATAAAGAGTTTTTATTGACACAAGAGGGATACGATAAATTAGAAGAAGAATTAGAGAATTTAAAGGTTGTAAAGAGAAAAGAAGTTGCAGAGAGAATAAAGGTTGCTATATCTTTTGGTGATTTATCTGAAAATGCTGAGTATGATGAAGCTAAAAAGGAACAGGCACAGGTTGAAGAAAGAATCTTAAAATTAGAAAATATGGTTAGAAAAGCTGTTATCATAGATGAAAGCAAAATAGACCTTAATGTTGTTACAATAGGTTCAATAGTTAAAGTTAAAGATTTAGAATTTGATGAAGATGTTGAATATACTATAGTTGGTTCAACAGAAGCAGACCCATATGATGGCAAAATATCAAACGAATCTCCTGTAGGAAAAGCGCTTTTAGGAAGAGCTGTTAAAGAGGTTGTAGAGGTGCAAGTTCCTGATGGAGTTGCTAAGTTTGAAATATTAGAAATAAGAAGATAATCTGGAGGAAAAAAATGAAAAATAATCAACAAAGCAATGAAGAAGCACAAATTCAAGAAGACCTTAGTGAAGTACTTCAAGTAAGAAGAGATAAACTAAAAAAATTACAAGAATCAGGTAGAGACCCTTTCAAAGAAAGTAGATATGATAGAACTCATTATTCTATGGAAATAAAAGATAACTTTGAAACTCTTGAAGGTCAAACTACAAAAATAGCAGGACGTATCATGAGCAAGAGAATACAAGGTAAAGCTGGTTTTATAGATATTCAAGACCAAGAAGGAAGAATTCAATCTTATGTAAGATTAGATGCTATAGGGGAAGAAGAATATAGTGTATTTTCAACATATGATATTGGAGACATAGTTGGTATTGAAGGGGAAATATTTAGAACTAAAAGGGGCGAAATATCTGTAAAGGCTAAATCTGTAGTATTATTATGCAAATCTTTACAAGTTTTACCAGAAAAATATCATGGATTAAAAGATCAAGAATTAAGATATAGACAAAGATATGTTGATTTAATAGTGAACCCAGAAGTAAAAAATGCTTTTTTAATTAGAACGAAAGCATTAAAGGCATTGAGAGCGTATTTAGATGACAGAGGATTTTTAGAAGTTGAGACTCCAATATTAAATACTATAGCTGGTGGAGCGAATGCTAGACCTTTTATAACTAACCATAACACTTTACATATACCAATGTATTTAAGAATAGCAAACGAATTATACTTAAAGAGACTTATTGTTGGTGGATTTGATAAAGTTTATGAAATGGGAAGAATGTTTAGAAATGAAGGTATGGATTTAAAACATAATCCTGAATATACTGCTATAGAATTATATCAAGCATATGCAGACTACACTGATATGATGGAGATAACAGAAAATGTTGTTGCACATATGGCTGAAGTTGCTACAGGAAGCATGATAATCAACTATCAAGGAACAGAAATAAACTTTACACCTCCTTGGAAGAGAATGACTATGGAAGATTGTGTGAAGGAATATTCTGGCGTAGATTTTTCTGCAATAAATACAGATGAAGAAGCATTAGAAGTTGCTAGAGAAAAAGGAATAGAAATAAAGCCTGGAATGAGAAGAGGGGAAGTAATAAATGCTTTCTTTGAAGAGTTTGGAGAAGATAAATTAATCCAACCAACATTTATAACACATCATCCAGTTGAAGTATCTCCATTATCTAAGAGAAATACTGAAGACCCAAGAAGAACTGATAGATTTGAAGCTTTTGCTAATAAATGGGAGTTAGCTAATGCATTTTCTGAGCTTAATGACCCAATTGACCAAAAAGGAAGATTTATGGACCAATTGAGAAAAAGAGAATTAGGTGATGATGAAGCTTTTGAGATGGATGATGATTTCTTAAAAGCATTAGAAGTAGGTTTACCTCCTACAGGTGGACTAGGAATAGGTATAGATAGAGTTATTATGCTATTAACTAATTCTCCATCTATAAGAGATGTATTATTATTCCCTACTATGAAACCTATTGATAATAATCAAAATAAAGAAGAAGAAGAAAAATAAAAAATACAAGCATTCTACTAAGTTTTAAATAAAATAGAGCTATTAAATTATCAATAAATAGCTTTATTTTATTTAAAATGTCAATGTAGAATGCTTTTTATATGTTCTAAAGAAGTTTTCATGTATTTAATTTATAAATTACCAACAAACGTTACAAATTGATATTAGTTTTTGTTGATTGGAACTTTATATTTAGAAAATATGATTGAAAGTAATTTATTATGAAAATATTTAAAGTAATTTTTGGGAAGGAAAAAGGAATAATTTTTGAGAATACTATATATAAAAAATTATTGGGGGAATGTGTGATGTTTCAAGTAATTGATTTTTTATGTTTAGTTTGTATTGGATTTTTAGTTCTTGATGTTATGGTATATTTTTGTAAGGATGCAATGGATATATTTGAAAGTACAACTAAGGTTAATAAAGTTAAGAGTATAAATGTTTGGGCAGATAGAGTCAGAGCCAACTCATATTCTTACGAAAATAAAATTGCAAAATAGGAAAAACTGTATATGCATGTGTTACTTGTAATATCAAGGGTTATATCTGTTAGTTTTAGTTAAAAGTATTAAAAAAAACAAAGAGTTATAACCTTTTTTAAAATAAAAAACAAAAAAAGTATTGACGAATTATTTTTAAGGTGATATAGTATTACTTGTCCCCAAGAAAAGGGCAAACATGAAAAATGAACTTTGAAAATTAAACAGTAGGTTAATTTATAAAAACAAGAAACAAACCATAAAGCCAGATATTTAGATAACAATAGTATCTGAGCCTGATAAACTTTTAT
>NZ_JACVWA010000014.1:0-4238 GCF_020658275.1 Clostridioides sp. ES-S-0190-01
AAGAAATAAACAAGTTGATATAGTAATAAATACACCTACTAAAGGTAATGACTCAACAAGAGACGGATTTAAAATGAGAAGAACAGCTATTGAATTTTCTACTGAAATAATGACATCTTTAGATACACTAAAAGCTCTAGTAGAGGTTAAGAAAAAACACCTAAACAAAGATAAGTTAAAAGTTTACAATATAGCTGAATAGAAATTAAGTTGATTGTATAGTTTAAGAATTTAATCATTAAATTAAAAAGAAGAAGTTATTTTTTCTATGAGTTTTTACTTTTGAGATAACTTCTTTTTTTTAAGAAATTTGTAGTATAATAGAAAAAGATAAAAAATAAATGTAAATAAGTATAAAACTAGAATGTAAAAGTGAAAAATAGATATAGATATTTAAAAGATTATATTTAGTTAATGTTCTTTAGTTTGCCTAAAGAGAATTATAGGAGGTACTGTAATATGAAAGCAAGGTTAATATTAGAAGATGGGACAGTTTTTATAGGAAAAGCATTTGGATATTTAGAAGAAAGTGTAGGAGAAGTAGTATTTAACACTTCGATGATAGGATATGGTGAAGTTTTAACAGACCCTTCTTACTATGGTCAAATAGTTACTATGACTTATCCTCTTATAGGAAATTATGGTATAAATTTATCATCAGCAGAATCTGAAAAAGTGCAAGTGAAAGGATTTATAGTAAGAGAAAAAAGTGATTCTCCAAGTAATTTTAGATGTGAGATTGATATAGACCAATATTTAAAGCAAAATAAAGTGATAGGACTAGAAGGAATAGATACAAGAGCTTTAACTAAGATACTTAGAAATAATGGGACAATGAAAGGTATAATTACATTAGAAGATAGCAAGTTAGAAGATGTTAAACATAAATTAGATAAGTTTTCAAATACAGAAGCAGTTAGAACGGTTACAAGAAAAGAAGTAGAGCATATAGAAGGAAATGGACCAAAAGTAGCTGTTATGGATTTTGGAGTTAAAAGAAATATCTTAAGATCATTTATAGCTCGTGGATGTGATATAACAATATTCCCAGCTACAACATCTCCAGAAGATGTATTAAGTATAAACCCTGATTTAATATTTTTATCAAATGGGCCTGGAGACCCAGAGGATTTAGAAGATGTTATAGAAAATATAAAAGCTCTAATTGGTAAAAAGCCTATAGTTGGAATATGCTTAGGGCATCAGCTTTTAGCCCTAGCTCTTGGAGGAAAAACTGCTAAACTTAAATTTGGACATAGAGGTGGAAATCATCCAGTTAAAGATTTAGAAGAGGGAAAAGTATTTATAACTTCTCAAAATCATGGATATTATGTTTCAGAAGTTCCTGAACAAATGAAAGTGACACATATAAATTTAAATGATAATACTGTTGAGGGAATGAGACATGAGAAGCTAGATGTATACAGTGTTCAATACCACCCTGAAGCTTGTCCAGGGCCAAAAGATAATGACTATATTTTCGATAAGTTTTTAGAGTTCGTAAAATAAATAATATCAATATATATAATATATAACTAAAAATAAGACTAACTTAAATCAAAAAAATATTGGTTTAATTAATATAGATATAATAAATAATCTCAAATTTAATATGGAATAAAATAATTAAAATTGATTGTATAGATTATGAAGATAGAAACTGTGAAAATTGTTTAGATAAGGAGAAAGAGTTATGCCTAAATTAGATAGTATAAAGAAAACTTTAGTATTAGGGTCAGGGCCAATAATAATAGGTCAAGCAGCAGAGTTTGACTACTCAGGAACACAGGCCTGCCAAGCATTAAAAGAAGAGGGAATAGAAGTTGTATTAGTAAATAGTAATCCAGCGACGATAATGACTGATAAAGAAATTGCAGATAAAATATATATAGAACCATTAACAATAGAATTTATAGAAAAAATAATAGAAAAAGAAAGACCAGATAGCTTACTTGCAGGTATGGGTGGTCAAACAGGACTAAACTTGGCTGTAGAATTACATGATGCTGGTATACTAGATAAATATAATGTAAAAGTTATAGGTACATCTATAGAGTCTATAAAAAAGGGTGAGGATAGAGATTTATTTAGAGAAGTAATGAAAGAAATAAATCAACCTGTAATAGTTAGTGATATAGTTACAAACCTAGAAGCAGGTCTTGAATTTGCAAGCAAAATAGGATATCCAGTGGTTGTAAGACCAGCATATACACTAGGTGGAACTGGCGGAGGTATAGCTGATACTGAGGAAGAATTAAGAGAGATACTTTCACATGGATTGCAATTAAGTCCAGTAGGTCAAGTTCTTCTTGAAAAGAGTATAAAAGGTTGGAAAGAAATAGAATATGAAGTAATGAGAGATGGGAATGGAAACTGTATAACTGTATGTAACATGGAAAATGTAGACCCAGTTGGAGTTCATACAGGAGATAGTATAGTTGTTGCTCCAAGTCAAACTTTAAGTGATGAAGAATACCAACTACTTAGAAAAGCATCAATAGATATAATAAATGCAATAGAAGTTCAAGGTGGATGTAATGTTCAAATAGCTTTAAATCCACATAGTTTAGAATATGCAATAATAGAAATAAATCCAAGAGTTAGTAGATCATCAGCGCTAGCATCAAAAGCTACAGGATATCCAATAGCAAAAGTGGCAGCTAAGATAGCCTTAGGATATACTTTGGATGAAATAGAAAATGCAGTAACTAAAAAAACTTATGCTTGTTTTGAGCCAACTTTAGATTATGTAGTAGTAAAAATACCAAAATGGCCATTTGATAAATTTAAAAAGGCAAATAGAAAATTAGGAACTAAGATGATGGCAACTGGTGAAATAATGAGTATAGGAAGCAACTTTGAAGCTGCTATTCTTAAGGGAATAAGATCACTAGAAACAGGAAAATATTCATTAGTTCATGCTCCATCAGAAGGTAGAACGTTAGAAGAGCTAAAGAAAAGAGTTGTAGTACCTGATGATGAAAGATTGTTTGATTTAGCTGAAATGATAAGAAGAGGCTATAAAGTAGAAATGATAGAAGAAATCACTGGTGTTGATAAGTGGTTTATAAATAAATTTAAATGGATAGTTGAGCAAGAAGAAAAATTAAAAGGTCTTAAAATAGAAGATTTAGATAAGGAATACTTACATGAATTAAAGAAAAAAGGATTCTCTGATAAAGGTATATCTGACTTAATGAAGATAAGCCCAGAAAAATTATACGAATTAAGAAGTCTATATAATATACAACCAGTTTATAAAATGGTTGATACATGTGGAGGAGAATTTGAAGCTCTATCTCCATATTACTACTCAACTTATGAGCAATATGATGAAGTAGTTGTAAGTGATAAGAGAAAAGTTGTAGTATTAGGTTCTGGACCAATAAGAATAGGTCAAGGTATAGAATTTGACTATTGTTCAGTTCACTGTGTAAAATCTTTAAGAAAAATGGGTATAGAAACTATAATTGTAAACAATAACCCTGAAACAGTAAGTACAGATTTTGATACATCAGATAAACTATATTTTGAACCATTAACAGAAGAAGAAGTTTTAAACATAATTGAAAAAGAAAAACCAGAAGGTGTAATACTACAATTTGGAGGACAAACAGCTATAAAACTAGCTAAGTTCTTACATGAGAAAAAAATACCTATATTGGGAACTGATTTTGATGATATAGATGCAGCAGAAGATAGAGAAAAATTTGACGACTTATTAGAGAGATTAGATATAAATAGACCAAAAGGAAAAGGTGTGTGGACAACTAATGAAGGTATTGAAGTTGCTAATGAATTAGGTTATCCAGTATTAGTTAGACCATCTTATGTACTTGGTGGTCAAGGTATGGAAATAACTTATAACGAGGAAAAATTAACTCAGTATTTAGATGATGCTTTTGCCAGAGACCATAAGAATCCAGTACTTATAGATAAATATCTAACTGGTAGAGAAATAGAAGTAGATGCTATATGTGATAAAGAAGATATATTAATACCTGGAATAATGGAACATTTAGAAAGAGCTGGAGTTCACTCTGGAGATAGTACGACAATGTATCCAAGCCAAAATATATCTGATAAGATAAAAGACAAAATTCTAGAATATACTAAAAAAATAGCTTTAGACCTTAATGTAATTGGTATGGTTAATATACAATTTATAGAATTCCAGAATGAATTATATATAATAGAGGTTAATCCTAGAGCCAGTAGAACAGTACCATATATAAGTA